>NZ_JCAQOA010000002.1:0-43933 GCF_041475645.2 Xanthomonas sp. NCPPB 3569 | reverse complement strand
GGGGATGTAAGCCGGAACCCCAGAAAATTCCGTCACCCCTCACCCCAATTCCAACCCCGCCACGAGCGCATCCAGATCGATCAAGTTGCCGTTACTTTGGAAGGTGTAGTGCCCGTTCAGCTGGATGTGTCGCCACGCCGCCGCTCGCGCCGAGGTATTCGACTACATCGAGATGTTCTACACCCTCAACTGCCGCCACGGTTCAACTGGCGACCTGTCCCATGTAGAGTTGAACGGCGCTACGCGCAACGAGGGTCTTGAGTGTCTCCGGAACCCTGGGCGTATCACCTTTCGCGCTCCCAAACATGACTTCGGTGAACCAACGACATTCAGAGAGCTCTTTGCAAGACTTGATTCTGAGGTCACTGTCGGAGATCAAAAATGGGTCTATGCGTTTCAAAGCCGAGCGTGGCAGGTTCACCCGACCACTATGCAAGTCACGCCACAGAGCAGACCACGCCCTCTACGCCTTCATCCTCCGAGGCGCCCATCTCACCCAGCCTGCATGGCTTGGTGGCACTCGGCTCTTCGGGAACGAGGCGGGGGCGCTTCCGGCAGCCAACACTACAACCGCACGAAGTTCAGCAGGCGGCCTACCAGCTTGGTATGCGACTCAACGGCAGACCCATCGAAGACGCGAGCGACCGTCAACGCCTTGCCGATGCTACAGAGACGGTGCACGAGACACGACTCGCCTTGCACCGTGGGCGAGGCAATGTCGATAGCGATCTGCGGCTCAGCAACGGACGGAGCGCCACTTATAGCTCCCTGTCTTACTGTCTCGGTGAAAATGACGAAAGTTTACTGGCAGGCAGTGCGCTGGCTGCGGGGGCAGGCAACTGTGATCACAATGCAGCGATTAACGCACGTCGGCATGCAGTCCGCATGGAGAATGGCGGGCAGATGATGACCGTACGCGACTACGACCAGACCCACCTCTACGCGCTCTACCGGCCCCCAGGCTCGGCAGAGGCGGAAGAATCCACTGTAGTCCTCGACTCGTGGGCCGACGGTCCGGCCGTTCTACCAAGGGATTCGCACTGGGCCGAAACGTACGGAACATCCACCAATGTAGTTGAACGCTTCGACAAGCCTGATGCAATCGACGCGCTGGCCAGGACAAACGCATTCAGAGCCGAGATCGAGGACCCGCAAACTGAACTCCATGCAAATGCGCGCGACCTAGAGACAGCTTTTCTAGCCAACCCCGCACCTGGCGATATCTGTTCCTCGATGCCGGTCATCGCCCCCGATCTGGCCCGAAACACGCGTCAAAGGTTGCAAGAGCACTCACCGCGGACGCGTGAGGCTCTAGCCGCCGATGCTGCGCGGCAAGCCTATGCACTGGATGACGCACAGCCAATTTCGCCGCGCACAACTGCTGCGATCCTTGAAGATGCAGAACGCCTGGATGCCTTGGGTCGCCCGCCATTGAGTTGGTGAACTTTCATCTGGTACCAACTGGGCTTGGATGTAGCCTGTCTGGCGTCGATGTCAAATAGCCAGTTCCCGGCTGGGCGCAAACGACCGCTGTAGAGCAGGTGATGCCTCCTGCCTGTTCAACGCAACAGTGGGCAAACGGGGGGAGAAATGACCGCCCCACTCAGGCGAACAGCTGCTTGATCGGTTTCAACTACACACCGTTATCGGCCTGATGGCCTAGTGGCGTCAAGGTGCCGGCATGTCGCAAAACATGTGTTTGGCGACAGGGTCCGGCCCTTGCAATAATGAACTCAAATAAATAAAATGCATGCATCGAATGCATTTTCGAAAAGGCGAATGCTATGGCAATGCTGACAGTACGTAATCTGCCGGATGATGTGCACCGCGCATTGCGCATGCGGGCCGCTCAACATGGGCACAGCACCGAGGCCGAGGTCCGCGAGATTCTGGCGACCGCAGTCAAGCCAGAGACGCGCGTTCGCCTAGGCGAAGCCTTGGCGGCTTTGGGTCGCAAGATTGGCCTGACGAATGAGGACTTCGAGGTCTTCGATCGGGTAAGAGACAAGACGCCGGCCGTCCCGCCGAGGCTTGAATGATCGTTCTCGATACCAACGTCGTTTCCGAGGCGATGAAGCCCGAGCCGCACCCATCCGTGCGGACCTGGTTGAACGATCAAGCCGCTGAAACACTGTACCTGTCCAGCGTGACGCTGGCCGAACTGCTATTTGGCATCGCTGCGCTTCCTGCCGGTAAGCGCAAGGACATGCTGGAACAGGCCCTTGATGGCCTCATGGGCCTGTTTAGGGATCGGGTGTTGCCATTCGACATCGATGCAGCGCGGCGTTATGCCGAATTGGCCGTGACGGCAAAGATCGGAGGGCGAGGATTTCCGACACCCGACGGCTACATCGCAGCGATTGCTGCCTCGCGGGGTTTCATTGTGGCGTCACGCGACACGGCCCCTTACGAAGCGGCCGGCGTAACCGTCATCAATCCGTGGGAAGGGTGAGGAATCCATGACGATGCGCAACCCTACACCCGTGTGGCGTCTCAAGGTCGAACTGCTTGGCGTAGCGCCGGCCGTGTGGCGTCGTTTCGATACCCATTCGGATGCGAAACTCGCGCAATTGCACTACTTCATCCAAGGCGCTATGGGCTGGGAGTTGATGCACCTGTTCTCGTACCAGGATGGGCGCGGGTACGGCGGCGCGATCAACAGCGAACTGCGATTGTGCGATGTCTGCCGCATCGGTGATGCCCTGACGTACACCTACGATTTTGGCGACAACTGGCAGCACAGAGTGACGGTCGAGAAGGCGATGGCACGACCGACAGGTACCTATCCATGCATGGTCGCCGGCAAGTACGCCTGTCCACCGGAAGATTGTGGCGGGTCGTGGGGGTATGCAGACTTGCTCCGTGTTCTTGCTGGTCACCGCAACGCCCGTCGGCGCGAACTCATCGAGTGGCTGGGCGGGCCGTTCGATCCCAAGGTGTTTGACATGGATGAAGCCCAGAAGCGCCTAGCTGAGTACGTCGAGGTGTCGATGCCGAAAAATCATCAACCCACTGCTTGAACTTACCGAGTTGGTCACTCATAGCCGGGACTGGAGCTTGGAGTAACGGAATTTTCGGCGGTTCCGGCTTACCCCCCCACCTTGATCGAAACGCTGGAGCGAGAGGGTTGGCGTGGAACGGGCAGAACGGCCGATGAGCAACAAGAATAAGCTGCTCACCGTCCTCTCGGACGCCGAGCAGGAAGCGCTTTATGGCCTGCCGGACTTCGACGATGCGCAGCGGCTGGAATACTTGGCGTTGTCCGAGGCGGAGTTGACGTTCGCGGCCAGTCGCCCCGGCCTCCATGCGCGGGCCTATTGCGTCTTGCAGATCGGCTACTTCAAGGCCAAGCACGCCTTTTTCCGCTTCAACTGGAGCGAAGTCGAGGATGATTGCGCCTTTGTGCTGAGTCGCTACTTCCACGGCGAGGACTTCGAACGCAAGACGATCACCAAACATGAGCACTACACCCAGCGCGAGCGCATCGCCGAATGGTTCGGCTATCGGCTCTGGGCAGCCGATTTTCTGCCACAACTCGCGCAGCAGGCCGCCCAGATCGCACGCCGCGACGTGACGCCTAGCTTCGTCGCCGCCGAGCTGATCGTCTGGCTCAACGAACGCAAGATCATCCGGCCCGGCTACACGACTGTGCAAGAACTGGTGAGCGCCACGCTGTCGGCCGAACGTCGGCGCTTAGGTGGCCTGCTGGCCGAAGTGCTGGATGATTCGGCCAAAGCCGCGCTATCCCAGCTTTTGGTACGAGACAACACGCTGTCCGAATTGGCGGTGCTCCGGCAAGACGCCAAAGATTTCGGCTGGCGTCAGATGGCCCGTGAACGCGAGAAGCGCACCATTTTGGAGCCGCTGCACGGGATCGCCAAGACGCTGTTGCCCAAGCTGGGCATCTCGCAACAGAACGTGCGTTAC
Organism: Xanthomonas sp. NCPPB 3569; assembly: GCF_041475645.2. NCBI lineage: Bacteria > Pseudomonadati > Pseudomonadota > Gammaproteobacteria > Lysobacterales > Lysobacteraceae > Xanthomonas > Xanthomonas sp. NCPPB 3569. The sequence continues at coordinate 40,006 of NZ_JCAQOA010000002.1, read as the reverse complement.
TACGCGAGCCTGGCGAACTTCTATACCGTCCACGACCTGCGAAACCTCAAGCCGGACCAGACCCATCTCTACCTGCTGTGCTACGCCTGGCTGCGCTATCGGCAACTCACCGACAACCTGGTCGATGCCATGGCCTATCACATGAAGCGACTAGAGGATGAAAGTCGTGCCGGCGCCAAGCAATCCTTCGTCGCCGAGCAGGTACGGCGTCAGCAGGAAACGCCACGAGTCGGACGCCTGCTGTTGCTCTATGTCGACGATACGGTGGCCGACACCACACCGTTCGGCAACGTGCGGCAGCGGGCGTACAAGATCATACCGAAAGACGCGCTTCAGCTCGTCGGCCATCGTATGAGCATCAAACCAGCGAGCAAGCTGGCCCTGCATTGGCAGGCGGTGGACGGGCTGGCCGAACGCATGCGCCGTCATCTGCGACCGCTGTATGTCGCGCTCGACCTTGCCGGCACCGACCCCAGCAACCCGTGGCTGGCAGCACTGATCTGGGCCAAAAGTGTGTTCGCCAAACAGCAGCGCCTGTCGCAACGTCCGCTCGTCGAATGTCCAACAGCGACGTTGCCGAAACGGTTGCGACCGTACTTGCTGACCTTCGACGCCGACAGCAAGCCGACCGGCCTGCACGCAGACCGCTACGAGTTCTGGCTGTACCGCCAGGTCAGGAAGCGCTTCCAGTCGGGCGAACTCTATCTCGACGACAGCTTGCAACATCGGCACCTCTCTGACGAGTTGGTGTCGCTCGATGATAACGCCGATGTACTGGCTCCGATGGACATCCCGTTCCTGCGCGAACCGATCGAGGCCCAACTCATTGCACTGACGGCAGAACTGCGAACGCAGTGGTTGGCGTTCAACCGTGAGCTGAAGCAGGGCAAGCTGAAGCACCTCGACTACGGCAAGGCCACGCAGACGCTGACGTGGCGCAAGCCCAAGAGCGAGAACCACAAGGCGCATGAGCAGGCACTCTACGAGCAACTGCCATTTTGCGACGTGGCCGACGTGTTCCGCTATGTCAACGGTCAGTGTCAATTCTTGTCGGCGCTCACTCCGTTGCAACCACGCTATGCCAAGAAGGTGGCCGACGCTGACAGCCTGATGGCAGTCATCATTGCCCAGGCAATGAACCACGGCAATCTGGTCATGGCGCGTACCAGCGACATCCCGTACCACGTGCTGGAGAGCACCTACCAGGGGGGGTAAGCCGGAACCGCCGAAAATTCCGTTACTCCAAGCTCCAGTCCCGGCTATGAGTGACCAACTCGGTAAGTTCAAGCAGTGGGTTGATGATTTTTCGGCATCGACACCTCGACGTACTCAGCTAGGCGCTTCTGGGCTTCATCCATGTCAAACACCTTGGGATCGAACGGCCCGCCCAGCCACTCGATGAGTTCGCGCCGACGGGCGTTGCGGTGACCAGCAAGAACACGGAGCAAGTCTGCATACCCCCACGACCCGCCACAATCTTCCGGTGGACAGGCGTACTTGCCGGCGACCATGCATGGATAGGTACCTGTCGGTCGTGCCATCGCCTTCTCGACCGTCACTCTGTGCTGCCAGTTGTCGCCAAAATCGTAGGTGTACGTCAGGGCATCACCGATGCGGCAGACATCGCACAATCGCAGTTCGCTGTTGATCGCGCCGCCGTACCCGCGCCCATCCTGGTACGAGAACAGGTGCATCAACTCCCAGCCCATAGCGCCTTGGATGAAGTAGTGCAATTGCGCGAGTTTCGCATCCGAATGGGTATCGAAACGACGCCACACGGCCGGCGCTACGCCAAGCAGTTCGACCTTGAGACGCCACACGGGTGTAGGGTTGCGCATCGTCATGGATTCCTCACCCTTCCCACGGATTGATGACGGTTACGCCGGCCGCTTCGTAAGGGGCCGTGTCGCGTGACGCCACAATGAAACCCCGCGAGGCAGCAATCGCTGCGATGTAGCCGTCGGGTGTCGGAAATCCTCGCCCTCCGATCTTTGCCGTCACGGCCAATTCGGCATAACGCCGCGCTGCATCGATGTCGAATGGCAACACCCGATCCCTAAACAGGCCCATGAGGCCATCAAGGGCCTGTTCCAGCATGTCCTTGCGCTTACCGGCAGGAAGCGCAGCGATGCCAAATAGCAGTTCGGCCAGCGTCACGCTGGACAGGTACAGTGTTTCAGCGGCTTGATCGTTCAACCAGGTCCGCACGGATGGGTGCGGCTCGGGCTTCATCGCCTCGGAAACGACGTTGGTATCGAGAACGATCATTCAAGCCTCGGCGGGACGGCCGGCGTCTTGTCTCTTACCCGATCGAAGACCTCGAAGTCCTCATTCGTCAGGCCAATCTTGCGACCCAAAGCCGCCAAGGCTTCGCCTAGGCGAACGCGCGTCTCTGGCTTGACTGCGGTCGCCAGAATCTCGCGGACCTCGGCCTCGGTGCTGTGCCCATGTTGAGCGGCCCGCATGCGCAATGCGCGGTGCACATCATCCGGCAGATTACGTACTGTCAGCATTGCCATAGCATTCGCCTTTTCGAAAATGCATTCGATGCATGCATTTTATTTATTTGAGTTCATTATTGCAAGGGCCGGACCCTGTCGCCAAACACATGTTTTGCGACATGCCGGCACCTTGACGCCACTAGGCCATCAGGCCGATAACGGTGTGTAGTTGAAACCGATCAAGCAGCTGTTCGCCTGAGTGGGGCGGTCATTTCTCCCCCCGTTTGCCCACTGTTGCGTTGAACAGGCAGGAGGCATCACCTGCTCTACAGCGGTCGTTTGCGCCCAGCCGGGAACTGGCTATTTGACATCGACGCCAGACAGGCTACATCCAAGCCCAGTTGGTACCAGATGAAAGTTCACCAACTCAATGGCGGGCGACCCAAGGCATCCAGGCGTTCTGCATCTTCAAGGATCGCAGCAGTTGTGCGCGGCGAAATTGGCTGTGCGTCATCCAGTGCATAGGCTTGCCGCGCAGCATCGGCGGCTAGAGCCTCACGCGTCCGCGGTGAGTGCTCTTGCAACCTTTGACGCGTGTTTCGGGCCAGATCGGGGGCGATGACCGGCATCGAGGAACAGATATCGCCAGGTGCGGGGTTGGCTAGAAAAGCTGTCTCTAGGTCGCGCGCATTTGCATGGAGTTCAGTTTGCGGGTCCTCGATCTCGGCTCTGAATGCGTTTGTCCTGGCCAGCGCGTCGATTGCATCAGGCTTGTCGAAGCGTTCAACTACATTGGTGGATGTTCCGTACGTTTCGGCCCAGTGCGAATCCCTTGGTAGAACGGCCGGACCGTCGGCCCACGAGTCGAGGACTACAGTGGATTCTTCCGCCTCTGCCGAGCCTGGGGGCCGGTAGAGCGCGTAGAGGTGGGTCTGGTCGTAGTCGCGTACGGTCATCATCTGCCCGCCATTCTCCATGCGGACTGCATGCCGACGTGCGTTAATCGCTGCATTGTGATCACAGTTGCCTGCCCCCGCAGCCAGCGCACTGCCTGCCAGTAAACTTTCGTCATTTTCACCGAGACAGTAAGACAGGGAGCTATAAGTGGCGCTCCGTCCGTTGCTGAGCCGCAGATCGCTATCGACATTGCCTCGCCCACGGTGCAAGGCGAGTCGTGTCTCGTGCACCGTCTCTGTAGCATCGGCAAGGCGTTGACGGTCGCTCGCGTCTTCGATGGGTCTGCCGTTGAGTCGCATACCAAGCTGGTAGGCCGCCTGCTGAACTTCGTGCGGTTGTAGTGTTGGCTGCCGGAAGCGCCCCCGCCTCGTTCCCGAAGAGCCGAGTGCCACCAAGCCATGCAGGCTGGGTGAGATGGGCGCCTCGGAGGATGAAGGCGTAGAGGGCGTGGTCTGCTCTGTGGCGTGACTTGCATAGTGGTCGGGTGAACCTGCCACGCTCGGCTTTGAAACGCATAGACCCATTTTTGATCTCCGACAGTGACCTCAGAATCAAGTCTTGCAAAGAGCTCTCTGAATGTCGTTGGTTCACCGAAGTCATGTTTGGGAGCGCGAAAGGTGATACGCCCAGGGTTCCGGAGACACTCAAGACCCTCGTTGCGCGTAGCGCCGTTCAACTCTACATGGGACAGGTCGCCAGTTGAACCGTGGCGGCAGTTGAGGGTGTAGAACATCTCGATGTAGTCGAATACCTCGGCGCGAGCGGCGGCGTGGCGACACATCCAGCTGAACGGGCACTACACCTTCCAAAGTAACGGCAACTTGATCGATCTGGATGCGCTCGTGGCGGGGTTGGAATTGGGGTGAGGGGTGACGGAATTTTCTGGGGTTCCGGCTTACATCCCCAATACCGCGATGCCTTCGTCCAGCACCAGGCGGCCGCCCTTGCTCTCCTTGAACGGGAAATAGGCGCCCACTCGCGTGAGCTTGGATTCCTCTACCACATCCTTCGTGTATTTCGAGGCCTTGCAGGCCACCAGGTAACTGCTCACGGGCGTGTTCTCCTGTCGTCGTTTTGGCGCGGATCCGCGCCGCATCAGATTATCACTTTTGAAGAAGTGATGCCGACCCGCGGGGCTTGCCGGATTGAATGCCCTGGGACCAGGTGCAAGCCTGCCGCCTCGCGCAAAGGAAGAACATTGGGATATCTACGAGGCCGCCTGCCCTTAGCGCACTACGCCTCGCCGGCGAGTTTGGATGGATCGTCGTCCGGCACCAGGAGGTCGGGCCACACCTGCCAGCGCAATTCAGGCTTTGCTTGCCAGGGTTCATCGCATTTCGCCACTACGACCATGCCGGCGGTAATAGCCGCAATATCAAGCCTGACAAGCCCACCTTGGCCACCTTCTTCCCGCCAGAGTCCTGGAAGTACACCCGGCACTGGCTCCGGTGAATTCATGTTGCGTTCTCCCTGATTGGACTCGCCCCGGTAGCTCGACTACGGAGCCACGGGTGCGTCAAAGCCATACCGCGCAAAGACCGCCGTCAAACCCTCGAAAAACACCTCTTGGCCGGTCTTACCCTCGGTCATCCGAAGCTCGACCAGACGCGCCCAGTCCTCTCGGCGCAGGCGCACGGTCATAGTGACGACGCCGCTTTCGTTGGTACCACGGCGGCGCTTGCCCTGGACCTTTCCGCCTTCTGCTGGCTGGCTTGGGACCGCCCGAACCGCTGGCCTGGTCGCTGCCACCATCGGCTCATCGAAGCCAGCCGGCATCGCTTCGGCGGCCTGGCTATTGCGGGCGGCACGCTGGCCCAGCTTGCCCAACGGACTCTTGCTGTTCATGGTTTACCTCGTTACGTAATTGCGTGGATACGTCTTTAGCTTGTTAGCCTATTAGGCTGCTACTGGCGTGGCTGTCGGTAGCGCCGCGATTGCCGCGTCTATGTCCTTGCGCAGCTTTTTGATTTCAAACGCCCCCCTGCCCTTGGGGTCGAACTCAACCACGGACAGACCGTTGCCGATGGATCGCCGAAATGGCATCAAGTGGTGTACGACGGTCTCAAGCACCGGCAACCCGCCTTCCTCGATGGCCTGACGCATGGGTTCAACCTCGGCTGCCCGTAGCGGTGCGGCATTGATGACGGCCACGGCCGGCGTGCCGGCGGCGTCCAACATCCGGCGCACGGTTTCCAGCGTGCCGAGGTCCAGGGGTGACGGCTGGAACGGCACAACCGCGAGCGTGGCCAGGCGCAGGACCGGCACCAAGGCCGCCGAGGCATGCGGCGGCGTATCCACCAGCACCACGTCGTAACCATCACTCTCCGCATCTCGGAGGGCCGCGGCGATTTCCGCGCCGGGCACCCCGACCACGGTTATGTCCTGCGCGTCCCGCAGCCCCCCCCACATTTCGGCCGACCGCTGCGGATCCGTGTCGATCAGCGCGACTGACTTGCCAGCGCGTTGGTATTCCACGGCCAGGTGCAGGGCCAGGGTCGTTTTGCCCGCCCCTCCCTTCTGCGCCGCAATCACGATTGTTTGCATGATTGACCTCGTTAGTTAATTACGGAATTAGCCTGTAGCGTCGTTACGTAACGAATACTAGCATGACTTCATTACGTAATGAACGGATGGCGTAAGCACGTTTTTACTTCTTCCCTGCCGGCTCCAATCGCGCCAACAACGCCGCGTTTTGGGCCTCGGCAGCTTCCAAGCGCCCCACCAGACCTGCAGCCTTTTCCCTGGCCGCAGCAGCTTCGCTTCGCGCTCCAGCGACTTCCTGTCGAGCATCTTCCGCATTACGCTCGATTTCCCCAGCCCGCGCCTCTGCAACCGCCAGCCGCTGGCGAAGGTCCGCCGCTTCCGTCCGCGCGGCTTCCTCTGCGGCCTCAAGCGCCGCCACCCTGCCCTTGGCCTTGTCCAGCTCGACCGTGAGTTGATCCGCCAGTTCAGCCGCTTCCTGCCGGGACGCCTCCGTTTCCGATCGGGCCAGTTCCAGCGCCTCGCGCTCCGATGCCAGGCGGACGTTGGCCAGCTCCAAGGCCGCCGCCCAAACCTCCCCGCCCAGCTCGGCCAGACGATCAAGGATTGCTTGCGGCGCAGGCTCCCGCAGCGGGGATTCCTTGGCCGCCCGGCGCGCCTTCCACTCGGCCATGGCGTCCTGGATGGTGGAGAAGCTACCCCCGCCAACCACCTTTCTTACGGCCACCAAGGTCGGGTTCTGTCCGGCGGCATCCAAGTTATCTGCCGCCGCCCAAATCTGCTCGCGCGTAATAGCCATTCGACCCTCCTCGTGTAGTAGTTTGTGTTTTACAACACACTACTACAACATACAACAAATATTTGCGTATCTGCGTAATGACGTAAACACGCAGTCACGCAGCGAAATGCTTGTCCAGCTTCGCGGCGATTTCCCGCGCTACCGCCTGCCAGGCGGTAGCCGACACAGGCCCGCCCTCCATGCTGGCTAGCGTCGCCGGATCCGCGTCAGCCACGGCACGCGAGTGCTTGGCCAGGGCGGCCATCACGAACGCCTGGGCCAGCGCCCCGTACTGGGAGAACTCCATCAGTTCGGTCACAACTTCAACGTTGGTCATCCTGCGCATACTAACTTCCTTACGTTGTTGCCTATTAAATTAATAACGTAAAAACGCAATGAAAGAAGCTTTCGGCCGTGCTTCGTAGCGCGGCGCGCCGAAAAACGTCATCGCGCAATCGAATAACGACGCTATAACGCCATAGCGTCATAGCGTTGTTACGTCACTCCTCGCCGGGTTGCATGATCGTGATTACCGGCTCGCCGGCGTCACCAGGTCCGATGTGCAGCTGCAGTTCGACCAGGCGAGGGCGGATCCCCCGCCCTTCGCGCGGAACGCGATAGACAGGGAACACCGCCCGGCAACCCTTGGCGTTGCGTGCCCCGTACACGCGGGCCATGTAAACCACATCCCAAAGCCTGCCAGCCTCGTCCTGGCAGGCATGCTTGCGGGCGTTGTCGGCCGCAGACCATTCCACGCAATCGGCCCAGACCGACCGGGTAAGCGCGACCGGAACTGTGAACCCAGCTTCCCGGCCGACTTCGGTCACATCGATCAACTCGCCATCCTCCAGCATGTCGGCGCGGGTGTAAGCGTGGATGAGGTCGGGACTGGTGGACATAGGGGCTTCTCCTCTTAACGTATGAAAATAATAACGTCGTTACGTCATTACGTAAACAAACATTGATGGAACAAAGCAATATCACTTTTGCAGTAACGATCCTGCGCCATTTCTTGCGCATCGTCTCCGAACGACGGGCGCGCCCTGCTCCTGGTCGGCGCAGCCGGCGGTGGCTGCCGCGGTGGATCCGCGCAGCGATCGCCGGCGCGGCCGGCATCGAGCTGGCCAGCGCCACGCCTGCAGGCGACGTGCGCGGCCTGGCTGTGGCGGTGGTCGTGGCCAGCAACTGGTCGGCGTCGCCAGCAGCGGCTGCAGCGGTGGATCCGCAGCGACCGCCGGCGCGGCCGACATCGAGCTGGCCAGCGCCAGCGCTGCCCGCTGACCCAGCGCCACGCCTGCAACGAGGTGCGCGGCCTGGCCGCGGCTACACCCGTGCGTCCTGCACCTGGTCGGCGCCGCCGCGGCGGCGGTCGCGCGGATCCGCGCGGCAGTGGGCGCCGGCGTCGAGTTGGCCAGGCGTACCGGCGGCACCAGCGCCACGCCGCAGGCGATGTGCACGGCCAGACCTGCCGATTAGGCAGGCTCCACGTGGAGCAACCGCCTTTGAAGGCTATGGCGCATGGATGCGCCGCTCTTGATTCCCAGCGGTGGAACCGCGCTCGGTAGCCATCCGAGTTCGATAACGCCATGACCTGGCCAACGCCGACCCCCAGCCCTGAAAACCCGCTTTTAGCGGGAGGGAGCCGCCGCGCCAGCTGTATCGGCGCGGTGGGAGGGGCGCAGCCCCTCCGGGAGGTCGAAGTTGCGACCGGAGCGCCGTAGGCGCGGAGAGAGGACAGGGGGGCCGCAGGCCCCCGCAACTGGACAAGGCTTCAAACGCTGTCGGTGGCGCGTAGCGCCGGCGACACCTTACTGGCTCTTAAATCTTCTGGTGATTGTGATTTCAACCAGAGGTTGATTGGATGGAAGCCCAATTAAATGGGACAAATAGCGTTACTTCTCCACAACAACTCCACCGCCATATCCACAGACCTGTGGATAACTGAGGCGCGGGGGTCAGAAACAGGGGGCGGGGGAGGGGAGGGCGATGCGCTGGATGCGAGAAAAAGGGCGAAAAGCGCCGTTTGCCAGTGCTTTTCAAGGCTACGGGCACGGGGTGCCCTGCCATACGGCTATTTCAGTAGGGAGAGGATGTCGGCGATGTGCTGCGTGCCGTTCTTGCTGGCCACCGGTGGGTCGCCAGTGGCCGGCGGCGCTGCGCGCGCGGCTTTGCCAACGCTTCGGCCGCGGCTCGCTTCCTCGCGCCGTTGCTGAGCGTCTACGAACGAGGCAGTCCCCTGGCCACGTGCCTGGTCCGCGTGCATGCGATCGCGCTTAAGTAGCCAGCTCGTCCCGGTCATGTCGCACAACCGTTGCAAATTCAGGCGGCGAACGGCCGCTTCGCTGCGCCATAGATTCCGGCCTTCCACGTCCGTGGAGTGCCGGCGTACCTGCTTGGTCGGGTAGGCCCAGCCCAAGCTCACCATCATGTCGAGCGCACGCCTGGCGCGGCGTAGATCGGCCTCGCCCTGAGCGCCGTAGGCAAGCTGGGCCAGGTCGGCTAGCGTGTACCGCTTCCAGGGGCCGCCGCCTAGGCGCGGCTTGCCAACGAAGCCGGTCCGAACGTCGGCCAGGTAGAGCAGGGCGACCGCCAGCGCAAGCAGTGATTCGGCGCCATCTGCGCGCAGTGCTCGGACGCGCTGCAGGGCACGGTCGATCGGATAGCCGGCCACGATCACGGCATGGCGGATCCGCGTCCAGATTGATCCCTGGCGCTGTTCCAGGCCACGCACTAGCTCGGCACGGGTCGCATCCAGCACACCCGGCCGCCGCTTGCCGCCGCTCGGCCGACGCCACCGGACACGCTTATGCGTCCTGCCGTGGCCGGCTGGCTCGGATTCGTCGTGGCCGATCGAGTCGGCCTTTAGGTCTGCCATGCCCCGCGCCTACTGGCGGCGGGGCAGGGTGTCGGGCGTGTTCGCCTTTTCATCCTTTCCCTCTTGCACGGCGTAGCCGGCGGAGGTAGGATTCGAGTCAGCTAGATCCGAATCTGCTGGTGATTCCGCCAGCACCTGTTGTGAAAAAACCGCCTCGCCAAAGGCGGTTTTTTCGTGTTCGGCCTCCTGAAAGCCTTGGCTTTCGCCTGTTCAGGCGGCACACGCTGTCAAATCACCTCAAGTATCAGTCTTCTTTGAAACCTCGCATATCGTAAATTTCACTAGGCCGCGGCGCTGTCCAATTCACTCGCCGCTGGGCGGCAGCAGTGTCCCTCGGTTAGGGGGTGCCTTGAACGCCAGTTCCAGCACCGTTTCAACGCGGACCAGGCGTTCACGTGTTTCAATGCTTTCTGACGCGAGTTTGTCTACCAAACTGGCGAGCGTGGTGACGCGTTCGTTCATCACGATGACTTCGCGCAGCGCCTTCATCACGTCGGTCAAGGTGGTCATGGTGCGTTCGCCCGCTTGGCGCGGGCACGTGCTGCAGCCTCCGCGACGCTCAGGTCATTGGCGTGCGTATGCAGCCGCGAAAACACGCTATCGAGCGCACGATTGGCCTGCGCGGTGGACGCGCGCAGCTGCTCTAGCAGTGGTCCGAGATCCTCGCTCTCCAGCGCCTGGCGACGGATGTAGTCGCTGATGGTCAGCCCTGCGTGACGGGCGCGCTGTTGGAGCGTGCGCTTTTGAGCCGGGGTCATCACGACGGTGATGCGCTCGGTGCCGTTGGCTTCGCGGGAGAGTGGGGCGGGCATGGTGGGCCTCCTGTGTGGCGCATTCTTATCATAATAAGTGGGCAAACGTAAATGGGCCGCCTACGGTGACCCGCTTGGACCCCAATATGTGGGGTCGCACCAAGATTCAGCCACTAACTGCCGTAGAAAAACAACGCGTCGTCAATCATGTCGCGCAGCTGCTCTGCCCGTGCCACCACCTCGGCGTCCTGGGCGATGGCGCACAACTGTTCCATGAAGGTCATCGCCTCGGCCAGGGTATGAAGGACTGGCATTGGGATCCTGTCGCAGGCCGTTGCCGGGATGCGCTCGTCGTGCTCCAGGTCACGATTCTTCGGGAAAGGTGGCGGCTTCCGGGGCCGCGCCTCCTTCGGCTTCTTCGCGGGCCTTCTTCGTGGTCAGGACGATGGTCCCGGACACAGCGAGGCCCGGACGGATGACAAGGTTGAACCCTTCGCCCGATTTGTGCGGGAAGGCGATGCCCACCTCTGTCCAGTGGGATTGCTCGGATCCATCGCGGCCGGTGTAACGGTCAACCACGTTGGCGATCAGCGGAGTCTTGTTGCTCATGGTCCTCTCCTTGCTCGATGAAAGTTAGGCGTAGCTGCTGACGTGCTGAGGGCGGCCGTCCCACGGGGTGGCACGACGGCTACCGTCGATCTTCACAGTGTTGGAAGCACCCACTCTCCGGCGGATCGGTTCGCCCGTGAAACCGGCCGACATGAGGCGTCTTCTTCCCACTCATGAAACCTGCCTCGGTGTAGCTGGCGGCAATCTCACGCAGCGTGGCCATCGCGCCAGTGACGGCAACCACTTGGAAGAATTCGACGTTCGTTTGTTCGTAACCCCAGCTGGTGTTCAACACGTCGCCGACCTGGAGCGTATGTGGGCGTGTTGCGGCCTGGCGGCGTAGCAGATGGGCGGCATGATGGCTGGCCCGCGACTGCTTGAACTGCTCGATGGCGACGTTCCGGCTCTCGGCGCTCCGGTAGTAGCCAGATACGCGACGGCACGCACGGCCTTGCCAGCGAAAGCCTGCAGGTAGAAGAGGGTCGGCAGGGATTCGTGTAAAAAACAGCCAAAAGTGAGCTAACTCATTGAGTGATGAGTGAGAGGTTTATTACACCCATCCCTGGCAACGCTCAGGTAATCCCGACTGAGCCTCACTGAGGAAATAGCTCCATCAACCATGCCATCTCCTCTTCGTTGAATGCCGGGAAATCATCCGCTGCCCCTGCGAAGGGGTCCGCATCTTGTTCCCACATCACGGTGCTGGACGCTGCCAGGTCGGCGTCCATGGGTGTACCAGGATCCGGGAGGCCGCCCCCGATCCTGGTACGCGGGCGTTTTACACCCCAGCTGAGGGGGGGTAAATGCAGCGCATCGCGCTGTTCGGGAACGCGCACCTCGACAGCTTGCTGTGCGAAGGAGCCGGTGACAGAACTCTCCGATCGGGACCGTTTACGGCTGCTGCTTGCCAGCGCCTGGCCCGCCCGGTCTATTGGGCTGGGCGCATCCAGCTCACGCTCCAGCGCATCGGCGAATGTATGCAAAGACGCCTGGTCCGGCGTTTGAGCCGAAGCACCGGACGGTTCGGCCCTTTTCATCCCTAATGCCTGGAGGATACGGTGCCAACGCTGCGGGGCTGGGGGGAGCGTTCCACTGCGGGCCTCCAGTTCGGTGACGCCCACTCTGCGAAATAGCTGTAACAACCCGTGCCTGCTCATCCCGAACTGCGTCATGGCTTCATCAAATGCTTGCGCTGGGTGGGAGTGGCACTGGAAAAAACCCAGCACGCGAGCCACTTGCGCGTGGTCGGCAACGCGATGGGACGTGCGTTCGGGAAGACGGCGATTGGTTCTTTTGATCAAGGTCGGCGCGTGCGGCAATCCCTTTTTCACTGCCTCCAGCGCAGGACGCCCGCCGAGGCAGGCCAAGGCGACGAGGTGGTCATTGGTCAACGCGGCCAACGCCTGATCAGGGCGAGATAACTGGGCAAAAATGCTCTCCAGCGCCGGCTTGCCGCCATCGTGGCTGGCGATGGCCACCACCTGGTCCGGGGTCAGGCCATGTTGCTCGCACAGCACCGGCAACAGCCGCTGCACCGTCTCCAGCGCCGGCTTACCGCCGCCATTGCTGGCGATGGCCACCACCTGCGCCGGGGTCAGGCCATGTTGCTCGCACAGCACCGGCAACAGCCGCTGCACCATCTCCAGCGCCTGCTTGCCGCCATCGTGGCTGGCGATGGCCACCACCTGGTCCGGGGTCAGGCCATGTTGCTCGCACAGCACCGGCAACAGCCGCTGCACCGTCTCCAGCGCCGGCTTACCGCCGCCATTGCTGGCGATGGCCACCACCTGCGCCGGGGTCAGGCCATGTTGGTCGCACAGCACCGGCAACAGCCGCTGCACCGTCTCCAGCGCCGGCTTGCCGCCATCGTGGCTGGCGATGGCCACCACCTGGTCCGGGGTCAGGCCATGTTTGCTCGCACAGCACCGGCAACAGCCGCTGCACCGTCTCCAGCGCCTGCTTGCCGCCAATATTGCTGGCGATGGCCACCACCTGCGCCGGGGTCAGGGTCAGGGGAGCGCCCGTCAGTGCATTGCGCCATGCATGCACTGCCTCCACCGCGGTCACGCCGCCACGTTTTGCAATCTTGAGAAGTTGGCCTGTGTCCAACTGTAACGGTGGACCTCTCAACTCTCCCGACACCGTGAGCAATGCTTCCAGGGCGCGTGCGCCGGACCACTGTTTGCCGACGCCAACGATGTCTTCATGTGTCGCCTCCGGCAACGCCGCGATCATGGCCTGGTACTTGACAGCGACGGTCCCTAAGGCTGCCGGGTGTTGGCTGAGCGCAACGATGTGCGCACGTGTAAACCCATGGCCGATCAGTGCCTCGTGGTGCTGTGCTACTGTCGAACGAGCCTTCAGTTTGATCTTCTCTTGCTGCTGCTGGCTGTAGCCGAGCGTGTATAGATCGACCTGCCCGGCCGGCGAAGCGTCAGAGGTGTGCGCAGCACGCCGTCGCGGCGCCGGCTTGGCGCGCGGCGGCCGCGCGGCCGTCACAGCGACCTGCACGGTGGCTTGCGGGTCATCGGCTGCACGCAGACCCGATTGCACCTCATCCCCCTCTCCTGAGGCAGCCTCTGTATGAGGAGCGCCGAAGGCAGACATCGAATCAAAAAGCGATGTATCAAGAAGCGACGGATCGAACTGACGGAGCAGATCGCTGAAACTGCCCGCTGAGAACGCAGGCAAGGGTGCAGGGGGAGACGGGAGACGGGTTCGGGACATTGTCCGTCGAGCGGGCAAGCCATCCAGGGGGCTGCCAGCAGGCGGAGCCCCCCCACGATCTGCAGTCGGCTGCGGCTGAACCCTATCCGGCTGGGGTCCGGCCAGAAGTTCGTGGGCAGGACTTGGCGTGCGCGGACGAATGGGATCCATCAGGCATACCTCTTTATAGAAAAGATGGTCGCCCAAGACTAAAAGATCTCTGGTCCCTCCACTCCTTGCCGAATCCGCACGGCAGCACACAACTTCGGGGGATCCTGGCAACCCTCGACGACCGGGGGCGAGGCGCAGACATGAAGGCGGTCCTGGACCCGTCTGGAGGGCCGGCAGGAAGTTGTGAAAAATTTCTTTTCTGACAGCAAGTTAGCTCACTTTTGGCTGTTTTTTACACGAATCCCTGCCGACCCTCGATGTGAACCTGGCGCTGGCCATGTATCGCGATGCGGCGTCGGGGCGCTATGAGCAGTTGGTTGTGTGCTCCAACGATAGCGATATCGCGCCGGCCCTTGCGGCGATCCGCGAGGATTTCCCGACCATCGTGCTAGGCATGGTCACGCCACGTAGGCCGCCGGTCGATGGTGAAGCGGACAGAAGAGTCAGCGTCTCGCTGTCGAGCCGCGCCGACTGGACACGTCACTACATTTTGGATGATGAGCTGGCCGCAGCGCAGCTTCCCGAGCGGGTTCGCAAGCCCGGCAAGCCGATCGACAAGCCTGGCCACTGGTGAGCCTCACTCACCAACGACTAGGCGGCAAGGATGCGCCGAAGCATTCTTTCTGCCTCTGCATCGTCTCCACAGCGATAGACCTCTTTCGCCATCTGACGCATCGAAACGCCGGGGGCAACCTCGGCATCTCCATCGGCCAGATCAACCCCGGAGAGATCCTGGTCGGTAATCCCCCCGCCCATTAGCAGACGCCAGAAGTGGAATTTTCTCGTCCCCTTTCCCGAGGAGGTTCCATGAAGAAGTCCCGCTTTACCGACAGCCAGATCATCGCCGTGCTCAAGCAGGCCCAGGCCGGTGCGCCCGTGCCGGAGCTGTGCCGCGAGCACGGCATCAGCTCGGCCACGTTCTACAAGTGGCGCAGCAAGTTCGGCGGCATGGACGTGTCCATGGTCGCGCGCATGAAGGAGCTGGAGGAGGAGAACCGCCGGCTCAAGAAGATGTACGCCGAGGCGCAGCTCAGTACCGACCTGCTGAAGGAAGCGCTCGCAAAAAAATGGTGAGGCCATCTCAGCGACGCGAGATGGCCCAATCGGCAGTCACGAGCGGGCGCACGAACATCCGCCACGCCTGCCAGGCCTTCGCGGTGAGCGAGACCTGCTTGCGCTACCAGGCCAAGGCCAGCGAGCAGAACGCCCGGATCGCCGACTGGCTGGTCCGCCTGACGACCGCCCATCGCGACGGGGGCTTTGGCCTGTGCTTTCTGCACCTGCGCAACGTGAAGGGCTTTGGCTGGAATCACAAGCGGGTCTACCGGATCTACCGCGAGCTGGAGTTGAACCTGCGGATCAAGCCGAAGAAGCGGCTGGTGCGTGAGCGGCCCGAGCCTCTGGCGGTGCCGGAGGCCATCAACCAGGTCTGGTCGATGGACTTCATGCACGACCAGTTGGCCGACGGCCGCAGCTTCCGGCTGTTCAATGTGCTCGACGACTTCAATCGCGAGGGGCTGGGGATCGAGGTGGATCTGTCGCTGCCGTCAGCCCGTGTGATCCGATCGCTGGAGCAGATCATCGAGTGGCGCGGCAAGCCCGCCGTGATCCGCTGCGACAACGGCCCTGAATACATCAGTGGCGCGTTGCTGTCCTGGGCGCAGCGGCATGGCATCCGGGTCGAGCACATCCAGCCGGGCAAGCCACAGCAGAACGCCTACGTTGAACGCTACAACCGCACCATCCGCTACGCCTGGCTCGCCCAAACCCTGTTCGACACCATCGACCAGGTGCAGGACAAAGCCACCCGCTGGCTATGGACGTACAACCACGAGCGTCCGAATATGGCGCTCGGCGGCATCACGCCTGCCATGAAGTTGGCGATGGCCGCTTAGCTCCACTTCTGGCGACCGCTAAAAGTGGGGGATTACCACACCATCGCAGCCGGTGCAATGCCGACAGGCGGGTGATCAGCCAGTTGGGGAAGGTATGGATCATCCTCAGCGTCAATGCTTCGCCGCCCAGCCAGGATTTCGGTGCCAGGGTGTTGCACTTGGACCTTGAGTAGCCGACGATAATGACCGGCTCGACGAACACGCGCTCAGAGCAGATTGCTGCGATATTTCGTCGAGTACAAGAGAGCGCATGTTAGGGAAACTCTGAACAATCCATCGTGATCTGCCACAATCGATCAACGACCCGAGTAGACGATTTCGATGCAGCTGACCTTCGGCGACGCGGAGTACAACGGCAAGCGCAAGCGGACGCGGCGTGAGGTGTTCTTGGCCGAGATGGACCAGGTCGTGCCGTGGAAGGACCTGCTGGCGCTGATCGAGCCGCACTACCCGAAGTCGGGGCAGCCGGGGCGACAGCCGTATCGGCTGGAGACCATGCTGCGCATCCACTTTTTGCAGCAGTGGTATGCACTGAGCGATCCATCGGCGGAAGAAGCGCTGTACGACACGGTGTCGATGCGCCGTTTCGCCAAGATCGGCGGGCTGGATGAGGTGCCGGACGAGACGACGATTCTCAACTTCCGCCATCTGTTGGAGCAGCACGATTTGGCGCGCAAGCTGTTCAATCGGGTCAACGCGCACCTGTCGCGCAAGGGGCAGAGCTTGCGCGGCGGGACGATCGTGGACGCCACGATCATCGCTGCGCCCAGCTCGACCAAGAACAAGGATGGCGAGCGCGATCCGGAGATGCACCAAACCAAGAAGGGCAACCAGTACTACTTCGGGATGAAGGCGCACATCGGGGTGGACGATGACTCCGGGCTGGTGCACCACGTGGAGTGCACGGCGGCCAACGTGGCCGATATCACACAAGCGCACAAGCTGCTGCACGGCAAGGAGGACACGCTGTGCGCGGACAGCGGCTACACCGGGCTTGAGAAACGCGAGGAGATGAAGCGCAAGCGCAAACTGCGCTACCTGATCGCGGAGAAGCCCTCGAAGCTGAAGCAGATTAAGGAAGGTCTGAACAACGCGATCGGAGGATGTGGTAAGCCATATCGGTCGCGGTGACCGCGCTCAGATCCTCGGTTTTTCGCCGTTTTTGGCGCTTTTTCGGGGTATCGTCCCGATTACGGGCGCACCTACCCCGCGGCGGTAATGAACTCTTTGCGCTTCAGCCACAGATTCGACAGCGCAAACAGCATCAGCATCTGTGCGGTGTTCTTCGCCAAACCGCGATAGCGCACCTTGACGTAGCCAAACTGGCGCTTGATCACCCGAAACGGGTGTTCCACCTTTGCACGCAGGCTGGCTTTTGTGTGCTCCCAGCGCTTGGCCAACTTCAGTTCGCGCTTGTTCTTAATCTGCTTCAGCTTCGAGGGCTTCTCCGCGATCAGGTAGCGCAGTTTGCGCTTGCGCTTCATCTCCTCGCGTTTCTCAAGCCCGGTGTAGCCGCTGTCCGCGCACAGCGTGTCCTCCTTGCCGTGCAGCAGCTTGTGCGCTTGTGTGATATCGGCCACGTTGGCCGCCGTGCACTCCACGTGGTGCACCAGCCCGGAGTCATCGTCCACCCCGATGTGCGCCTTCATCCCGAAGTAGTACTGGTTGCCCTTCTTGGTTTGGTGCATCTCCGGATCGCGCTCGCCATCCTTGTTCTTGGTCGAGCTGGGCGCAGCGATGATCGTGGCGTCCACGATCGTCCCGCCGCGCAAGCTCTGCCCCTTGCGCGACAGGTGCGCGTTGACCCGATTGAACAGCTTGCGCGCCAAATCGTGCTGCTCCAACAGATGGCGGAAGTTGAGAATCGTCGTCTCGTCCGGCACCTCATCCAGCCCGCCGATCTTGGCGAAACGGCGCATCGACACCGTGTCGTACAGCGCTTCTTCCGCCGATGGATCGCTCAGTGCATACCACTGCTGCAAAAAGTGGATGCGCAGCATGGTCTCCAGCCGATACGGCTGTCGCCCCGGCTGCCCCGACTTCGGGTAGTGCGGCTCGATCAGCGCCAGCAGGTCCTTCCACGGCACGACCTGGTCCATCTCGGCCAAGAACACCTCACGCCGCGTCCGCTTGCGCTTGCCGTTGTACTCCGCGTCGCCGAAGGTCAGCTGCATCGAAATCGTCTACTCGGGTCGTTGATCGATTGTGGCAGATCACGATGGATTGTTCAGAGTTTCCTTAACCGAGCCGACCTCGCAGGTCAATTGCACATAAAATACTTGCGATGCTAGCTGACCGGTTATAGCTGGCAATTCACTTGATCCCCAAGCATGTGGCATCCAATTCCTACTGGGTAAAGGGCGTGATAGACCAGTTCTTTTCAGCTACTTCAAGGCTAGCCGAAACGTCCAGGACGCGCTACGCGGAAATGCTCAAAAAAGCGCAGCTGCTGCAGGAACCGCACCCCTTCAGCGCTTCGCTAAGGTATGAATTTCTTCGCAAATTCGCGTTATTTAGATGGAGATTTATGAATAATTTCTTTTGTCGTGAATAGTTAGCTATTTTTTAGATCTTTAGCTGCGAAGTCGCCCCGTCAAAGGTTATTACTATGAATTTTGACCACACCATCAATCATCATGGTAAAAAAATGAAATTCAGAATTTTAGCCGGCATGGTCTTAGTCGCTACTGCAGGCATGACTGCTGAGGCCTCTCCGCGTGATGCGCTCGAATGTGCGAGCAGCTCAAGTGTCAAATTCAGTGATGCACTGACCTGCTACCACGACGCGATTGAACGACAACCGTTGGTCTATAACCATGTATCCAACGAATTGGTCAATGGCGTGGAAAGACGCAACTATCTTCTGACTTCACAGGAGTGGTCCCCCGAAGGGGTTGTACAACCAGCGCTGTGGAAACACGATGTTGCGATCTATATTCCCAAAGACGCGCTAAGGAAGCGCGCACTGCTGATCTCCACCAATGGAACGCGGCACGCTTCCGAGGGAAGTTCACCGGAAGCTGCAAGTGAACTTACTCCGGAAGCGCTTGCAATGATCGCGACGCGTACGCGAACTGTGGTGATTGCGCTAAGCGACATACCGAATCAGTACCTGACCTACAGCGATGATGGCAAGCCTCGCCGTGAGGACGATAGTGTGGCTCATACCTGGGCCCGGTTCCTGCAATCTCCAGAGCAACGCAAGACTATGCCGCTGCACGTACCCATGTCAGCAGCTATAGCCCGTGCAATGAGCCTTGCCGAACGCGAGCTAGGAGATTTGCAGATACACCAATTCGTTCTTGCGGGAGCTTCGAAGCGTGGGTGGGCAAGCTGGCATGCCTTGATTGCTGACCGTCGAGTAGATGCAGTCGTTCCGATTGTCATCGATTTCTTGAATATGGGCGTATTATTTGACCATATACGCCATGTGTACGGTGGGAATTGGCCAGTAGCTTTTTATTCGTACGTAGAAGAGGGAATTACAAAGCAGCTCGATAGCAGTGGTTTTGCCAACCTTTTGCAGCTGCAAGACCCATTTCAATATCTTAACTCGCCGTATCGTGATCGCTTGGCGCGGCCAAAGTACATCATAAATGCAAGCGGGGATGACTTCTTTGTTCCCGATGGGAGTCAATTTTATTACGATAATTTGCCAGGCTCCAAAGCTCTACGCATTGTCCCGAACACATCACATTACGGGATCCGGCCGTCCATAGAGGATTCCTTAGTCACATTTATAAATCGCATGCAAAAGCAGCAAGCGGTTCCTGTAGTGACTGGTCGACTGAATGAAGGGAAGACTCCCATGATCGATTTTTCTTCTTCTGAGAGACCGGAGACACTACGTTTGTGGAGTTCTTCAAACCCGGACTCGAGAGATTTTCGTTATGCATGTGGCGTACGTTTTAAGCCTACGGAGCTCCCTACCTCCTCCACAAGGCTTCGCGTGCCTGTTAGTACACCTGACGCCGGTTGGGCGGCTTATTTTGTGGAGGCGACATTTAAAGACGGGTTCGTAGCTACAAGTCAAGCGTATATCCTAGGAAAGCAGAAGTATTCAATCAAGCCTCCAGCAGATAACGGCGCGGCCTGCAGAACCCTTCCCTAATGGACCTTCAACCCTAATTCTCCTTCAACGTGGCCCGCGACCGGCTGTTTCGGCTGGATCTGCTTCGTCGCAAGGACCTGGGACAGCTGGGCCAGGCGTTTGGTCCGGACTACTTGGCACAGGATCGCGCTTCGCGCTTTTTCGTCTTGGGACGAAATGGCAGCCGCTGGGCCAGTTACCTATCCGGTGCGCGCCGCGAGATTGCTTTATGAGTTCCGCAGCTTCGCCTATGGTCGGGGAGTGCTGGGCGCCGGAGGATATGCTACAGATCTGCACCACCGGCCTGAGCCGCAGTGTCAAGAGCGAAGTGGTGTGCTGGGCCTCGCTGCCGGTCTACGCAGCGAGGCTGATGCTGCAACCAGCCTGGACTAGCATTGCCCGAAGGCCTCGGCCCCTGCCTGCGGGAGCACTACGAGTTGGCCACGCAAAGGCCCCGTCTGAGTGCCAACACGCACTGGCGGCAAGCGAGCCGGCGCACGTCAGGACATAACCGCACCAGTGCCCTCAGCCTGACCATCTTTAACATCGACTAGGCAAGACCTATTACGTGTACCGGCTCAATCCTGTCGACAATGCGTTTTCCTGGCAACAAGGCAGGTGGGAGCCGCTGCGCACCGAACATGAATTCATCGCCGTGCTACGCGGCGCCGGTCAAGACGACGCTACAGCCCCTGCAGGGGCCGGTGGTTTACCTCGACACCGACAGGCGTCTGGCCTACGCGATCCGTTCAGTCTGGAGCAAGCCCGGCACTGCGCCGCACCTGGTCGCCGCTATCTGCTAAGTGCCTCGTTCGCCCAGTTCCAGCAGGCGCTCGCGTACTGGGGCGCACCGTCTTCAATCGCGGCTATGCCGATGTGAACGGCACGATCGGCTGGGCCACCGCCGGCATGCGCGACGCCGCGCACATCGCGATGAGTCGCTGTCGGTGCCAGGCGATGGCCGTTACGAGTGGAGCGGCTTCTGGAAAGGCGAGGCACTGCCTGGATGTACGACGTGAATCGCTGGCGCTGGCGTCTGCCGATGACGGATTTGACCAGATCTTCGGCGCTCATCTGAGAGAAGTCCTAGACTGGACATTGCGATTCCGGGGAACTCAAAAAAACGGCCCTCAATCGTGGTTGCGGGGCGGCGTGGATTCGAGGTTTTCACGCGAGATTTGTCCGATGAACACCAGCGGTTGTTGAAACATCTGCGCGAAGCCGCCCAAGTCAACGACGGCCCGGGAGCTTTCCGCTGGGATAGGTGGTGATCTGAACCTGTTCGGCGAGATCCTATGGGTAAAGCATGCATCGCGGGCAGATAGGCCGGTTCTGCACGTTCGAACAGTTGGCGGGAAGATCCGCCAACGAGAAGAAGCAATCGTCCTTGCACTTCAATCACTTAGGGAAGGTATGAACAACGCGATCGGAGGATGTGGTAAGCCATATCGGTCGCGGTGACCGCGCTCAGATCCTCGGTTTTTCGCCGTTTTTGGCGCTTTTTCGGGGTATCGTCCCGATTACGGGCGCACCTACCCCGCGGCGGTAATGAACTCTTTGCGCTTCAGCCACAGATTCGACAGCGCAAACAGCATCAGCATCTGTGCGGTGTTCTTCGCCAAACCGCGATAGCGCACCTGACGTAGCCAAACTGGCGCTTGATCACCCGAAACGGGTGTTCCACCTTTGCACGCAGGCTGGCTTTTGTGTGCTCCCAGCGCTTGGCCAACTTCAGTTCGCGCTTGTTCTTAATCTGCTTCAGCTTCGAGGGCTTCTCCGCGATCAGGTAGCGCAGTTTGCGCTTGCGCTTCATCTCCTCGCGTTTCTCAAGCCCGGTGTAGCCGCTGTCCGCGCACAGCGTGTCCTCCTTGCCGTGCAGCAGCTTGTGCGCTTGTGTGATATCGGCCACGTTGGCCGCCGTGCACTCCACGTGGTGCACCAGCCCGGAGTCATCGTCCACCCCGATGTGCGCCTTCATCCCGAAGTAGTACTGGTTGCCCTTCTTGGTTTGGTGCATCTCCGGATCGCGCTCGCCATCCTTGTTCTTGGTCGAGCTGGGCGCAGCGATGATCGTGGCGTCCACGATCGTCCCGCCGCGCAAGCTCTGCCCCTTGCGCGACAGGTGCGCGTTGACCCGATTGAACAGCTTGCGCGCCAAATCGTGCTGCTCCAACAGATGGCGGAAGTTGAGAATCGTCGTCTCGTCCGGCACCTCATCCAGCCCGCCGATCTTGGCGAAACGGCGCATCGACACCGTGTCGTACAGCGCTTCTTCCGCCGATGGATCGCTCAGTGCATACCACTGCTGCAAAAAGTGGATGCGCAGCATGGTCTCCAGCCGATACGGCTGTCGCCCCGGCTGCCCCGACTTCGGGTAGTGCGGCTCGATCAGCGCCAGCAGGTCCTTCCACGGCACGACCTGGTCCATCTCGGCCAAGAACACCTCACGCCGCGTCCGCTTGCGCTTGCCGTTGTACTCCGCGTCGCCGAAGGTCAGCTGCATCGAAATCGTCTACTCGGGTCGTTGATCGATTGTGGCAGATCACGATGGATTGTTCAGAGTTTCCTTAGCTCACTTTTGGCTGTTTTTTACACGAATCCCTGCCGACCCTCTACACCGTCCTGGACGGGAGCCTACGCGACCGGCCGGCCTACCGCCAGGCGCAAAATACCGGTCACAGCATCACAGAAACCCGCTTTGCGGGCCTGAACGAGCGGGCCGACACCCTCATTCAATCGCTCATCGACCGGGTGACAAATGGCTGACGTATCCATGCTCAAGAAACTGAAAGGCCGGCGCGACGAGCTGGGCGCACCGCCGACGCTGGACGAGGCCAGTACGAACCTGACCGCGCCGGAGGTTGCGCCGGTAACCAGGCCGGTCGCCGCCGCCAACCCACCACCGCAAGCGCGGACGGCCAAGAAGATCGACGGCCGGAGCGCCCGCAAGACGAACCGCACGGTGCAGTTCGCCACGCGGGTCACGCCTGAATGGGATGCTCGCATCCGCGCCCTGGCGCAGCGTGAAGGTGTGCTGTTGGTCGAGATATTGGAAAAGGCCCTTGCTCATTACGAACAATCTAGTAGTTAGTTTGCTGCTAGGTAGCAGCTAAACAATAGACCCGACACCTGCATTTTTCGTTAATGTCGGATTTGGATGTTTTCGAGGAGCGTAAACAGTGGTAATCCCCCCGCCCATTAGCTGACGGCAGAAGTGGAATTTTCTCGTCCCCTTTCCCGAGGAGGTTCCATGAAGAAGTCCCGCTTCACCGACAACCAGATCATCGCCGTGCTCAAGCAGGCCGAGGCCGGTGCGCCCGTGCCGGAGCTGTGCCGCGAGCACGGCATCAGCTCGGCCACGTTCTACAAGTGGCGTAGCAAGTTCGGCGGCATGGACGTGTCCATGGTCGCGCGCATGAAGGAGCTGGAGGAGGAGAACCGCCGGCTCAAGAAGATGTACGCCGAGGCGCAGCTCAGTACCGACCTGCTGAAGGAAGCGCTCGCAAAAAAATGGTGAGGCCATCTCAGCGACGCGAGATGGCCCAATCGGCAGTCACGAGCGGGCGCACGAACATCCGCCACGCCTGCCAGACCTTCGCGGTGAGTGAGACCTGCTATCGGTACCAGGCCAAGGTCAGCGAGGAGAACGCCCGGATCGCCGACTGGCTGATCCGGTTGACGACCGCCCATCGCGACGGGGGCTTTGGCCTGTGCTACCTGTACCTGCGCAACGTGAAGGGCTTTGGTTGGAACCACAAGCGGATCTACCGTATCTACCGCGAGTTGGAGTTGAACCTGCGGATCAAGCCGAAGAAGCGGCTGGTGCGTGAGCGGCCGGAGCCACTGGCGGTGCCGGAGACGATCAACCAAGTCTGGTCGATGGACTTCATGCACGACCAGCTGGCCGACGGCCGCAGCTTCAGGCTGTTCAACGTGCGCGACGACTTCAATCGCGAGGGACTGGGGATCGAGGTCGACCTGTCGCTGCCGTCAGCCCGGGTGATCCGCTCGTTGGAGCAGATCATCCAGTGGCGCGGCAAGCCCGCCGTGATCCGCTGCGACAACGGTCCTGAGTACATCAGTGGCGCGTTGCTGTCCTGGGCGCAGCGGCATGGCATCCGGGTCGAGCACATCCAGCCGGGCAAGCCACAACAGAACGCCTACGTTGAACGCTACAACCGCACGGTCCGCTACGCGTGGCTGGCCACAACGCTGTTCGACACCATCGAGCAGGTGCAGGACAAGGCCACCCGCTGGCTATGGACGTATAACCATGAGCGCCCGAACATGGCGCTCGGCGGCATCACGCCAGCGATGAAACTGGCGATGGCTGCATAACTCCACTTCTGGAGTCCGCTAAAAGCGGGGGGATTACCATGTTGCGCACGCAGATTGGGCATTGCGCACCCGCCAACTCACGCTGAGACAGCGCCCGGTAGCCACGGCAACGAAAAACGCCCGGGCGTCAGTTGCTTTCGGTAAAGGTGATGGAAGGCGAGGCACCACCAGACGCGGTGCATTTGCCTAGCGTGAGGTTGTTCTGTTGCCCCGAATAACCGGCGTTGGGACCCAGGCACCTCGGAGCATTCGAGGTTCCATCTTTGACGGCCACGTTCACGGTGACATGCGAGCCCGAATTGAACAACACCAGCGGGTGGTCACTGCCGTTGCCGAATATATTGAACTCGGAGCGCCGCCAAATCCTGTTGATGTTCAGAGTGTTGGCGCTTTGACTGACGCTGTAGGCCCTGCCGTCGATCGAGAACGTCACGGTGTCCACGCCGCCCGCGGTCGCCGAAGCGCTCATCTTGATGCTGCCGATCTGCGAGATTGGAACCAGCGGCACAATCACCCCATTGCTGTTGCTATAACACGCGTTGTAATCGCTGGTGGAGTAGGAATTCCAACCAGACGGGCAGCCCTTTGCCTCAAATTCCTCGGCATTGCCGGCATAGAACCAGTTCTCGATAAAGATGACCGGCGTCCGGCCGTTGATCGGGTCGCTGTCGTAGTCGGTGGAGTAGAAGAACTGCTGCCAGGTCCAGCACGAGGAATATCCGAACTGTGCGCAGGTCACAGCGTTCCTATCGAGATTGGTGTTGATCTGTAGCGAATAGTCGGCCACGCCAGTGGCCACGCCAGTCACGGTCGGGAATGTTCCCAACGTCGATTGGATAAGCTGGCGTGTGCCTGCAACGTAGTCGACACCGTTACCGGCGGTCAGCGCCGCATCGGTGCGCGCGGTGATGGCGCCATCCTTGTGGACAGTGATGGCCGGCGGCCTCGAGAGCAGCTTTGGCGAGGGC
Source organism: Xanthomonas sp. NCPPB 3569 (assembly GCF_041475645.2). Taxonomy (NCBI): domain Bacteria; kingdom Pseudomonadati; phylum Pseudomonadota; class Gammaproteobacteria; order Lysobacterales; family Lysobacteraceae; genus Xanthomonas; species Xanthomonas sp. NCPPB 3569. The sequence continues at coordinate 14,945 of NZ_JCAQOA010000002.1, read as the reverse complement.
ACGCAGGCGGTTGCCTGCCAGCCATTGTTGGGGAACGACGAACGGAAGCATCCCTCCATCGTGGGAGCTTCCTGCCGGATCGTCGTTTCCCAGGACGAGATCGCCGCAGTGCGGCCCGCCGATGCGGTCGCCGCAGTTTGCCCGCTTTCCGCTGCATTGGCCGTGCTTGCGATGATGCAAGTGGCAAGCAAGAGCTTGGCTCCGATATTCATCATTTGCGTCCCTGGTGATGGGTGGAGCGCTGGATCATGCTCGTCAGCGACGCAGCACGACGGCCAAGCCGGAAGCGATCTGCGCGTTGGCGAAGGCGCCGATAAGGCGGTATGTACAAGTCGGCTCCCATCACAAGCGTGCCGCGATGCAGTGCAATCTGCGACCCGCTGGGTCCGGACTGCGGCACCGATATCGGTGCGATGCGGCTATCGACGGCGATAAAGGGGGGTAAGCCGGAACCGCCGAAATTTCCGTCACCCCAGCTCCAGTCCGGCCACGCGTGCATCCACGTTGAGCATCCTGGCAAGGCAGGATGCTCAACGTGGATGCACGCGTGGCGGGGCGGCTTACATCTCCTCTTTGTCGCGGTGACGAATGATCTTGAAGCGCGAAAGTCTGCTACCATTCACTTTCGGTAGGTAGGTATATATATACTTATAGAGTCACAGGAACGGGGATGCACCCCGCAGGCCGATGGTCAGCCGCTGCGCTGCCCATCGGCATGTATATACATAGATAGGAGCACCCATGGTCTTCGCGTGTGTCAACACCAAGGGCGGCGTCGGCAAGACCACGACCGCCGTGCATCTGGCAGTGATGCTCGCCCGTCAGGGCAAGACGCTGCTGATCGACGGCGACCCGCAGGCCTCGGCCGCGAGCTGGGCAGCATGGCGTCGTGAGACGCAGTACGACCCGTCACCCACCACCACCTGCCTCGCTGGCAAGGCGATCCTCAGCGAAGGCAAGCAACTGGCCACCGGCTTTGAGCATGTCGTCGTTGATGCGGGTGGCCGTGATTCTGTGGGCCTGCGCTCCGCGCTGCTGTTGGCCCAGCGTGCCGTGATCCCGGTCGGTGCATCCAATCTGGACGCAGCGGCCATGACCGACTTGCTCGAAGTTGTCGAGCTGGCCCGCGACTATAACCCTGAGCTGGACGTGCGCGTGCTCCTGACCCGCATCGATCCGCGCACCAAGGATGCGGCCGAGATGTTGGAATTCCTAGCCGAGCAGAAGCTGACTGTATTACCTACAAAAGTCTGCGAGCGGGTGGTTTTTCGCCGTGCCATCGGTGAGGGTGCGACCGTTCAGGAGCTAGGCCGCGATCAAGCAGCCATTGCCGAGATGGAAGCCTTCTTCAAGGAGGTGATGCAATGAGCATGAAGGGCAAGCCCAACACGGCCCAGTTCAAGCCGCCCAAAGACCCGACCGCCTTCCTCGAAGGCGGGGAGGCCGACAAGGCAGAGAAGCCGCTGGTCGCCCCTGCGGCCGTGGCCACGCCACCGGCCGCCACACCGCCCGCTGCCGAGGAAGCGCAGCGCTACGGCCGCGCTCGGGTGCAAAAAATCTTCAACTTCCCCGAGGAGCTGGCTGATCGCCTGCGCCGCGAAGCACTCAAGCGCTCCGAAGAGAAGGGCGTCCGCGTCACGGAGAAGGACATCGTGATCGAGGCGCTGGAAGCCTTCCTCAACGGCATATAGGTATATACATACCTATGTGTTCGCATGGATAACGAAGTTCAATATGTAACCCGGAACGGGGATTACCGTGGAACCGGTGGAAGCCTTTATCTGGCAACGTCATGTTTTTACGAGAAAAATTGGATTTTGCGAGTCATTTTTACACGCATGTCGGCTGCCCCCCCCTTCTCAGTCGAGTTATCCGTACTCGCGTTTTGGTTACATGTTTTTTATCATGTAACTGCACATGCAACCAGTGGAGAGCACCATGTCATCAATTCACGAATCAAAGGTAGCCCGGCACCGCGAGCGGATGCGCGCTGCGGGGCTACGGCCTGTCCAGTTTTGGGTGCCCGACACACGCTCTCCCGAGTTCGCGGCGCAAGTGCGCAAGCAGTGCCAACACCTGAAGGGCGACCCGGCAGAAACCGAGGTTTTGCGCTTCACCGAAGAGGCCGCAACGCACGTTGTGGGCTGGGAGTGATGCAGCGGGGCGACCTTGTGACGGTTTCATTGCAGGGCGACTATGGCAAACCACGGCCCGCCTTGGTCGTTCAATCCGACTTGCTCACCGACCTGGAAAGCGTCGTGCTGTGCCCGGTGACAAGCGACCTGCGCAATGCCGCGTTCCGCGTCAACGTGGAACCGAACCCGGCCAACGGGCTGCGCGCGCTCTCGCAGGTCATGGTGGACAAGCTCTCAACGCTGCCTCGCACCAAGATCAGCGAACCGTTTGGCCGCCTCGATGAGGAGCGGATGAAAGCGATAGACAGGGCGCTCCTGCTGGTCGTTGGCGTTATCTGACCAGGTGCGCGACCGCCTGCCATGTGGTCGGAAAAATCTGGGATTCCGGCTTACCGGGTGCCGTCGCGGAATTTTCGGCGGTTCCGGCTTGGTTTAAGTGAGTTGGCTGTTCCATTGCTCCCCGAACCCCGTTATCGGCTCTTTTGTGCGCGTAGCGCACGGCGACCGCTCTTAAACGCAGACCACCCGAAGCCGGCAGCCGTTCCAGGGTCATGCCCTGCCTCGAAGTCCGGTTAATCACTCCCTGCTGACCCGCTGTTGTTCTTTGCGGGAGGGGCGCAGCCCCTCTATCGAGCTTCTAACGTTGTCGTCGTCGCGTAGCGGCGGCGACGCCGATTTGCTGTTGATTTTCTACTGACTGTGCTTTCAACCAAAGGTTGACTGGATGGCCTGCCAAATAAATAGGACAAATAACGCCATTTCTCCACAGGCTTATCCCCCGCTACGGTGGATAACTTGGCGTGCGGCATGGCGTTGAGGGGTTCGGATTGGTGATCGAGGTCGCCGCAGGCGATGCGGCTCGCCTTTTCGCGGCAGATTGGCCGGCGTGGACGCCTGTTTTTGCGGCATCGGGCAGGGACGAGCCTGCCGGCGATGGCTAGTTGAACAGTGCGAGGATGTCGGAGATGTGCTGCACGGCGCTCTGTGCGCCGCCTGGCGGATCGCCCGTGGCACGGTGCGCCGCAGGACGGGCAGCGCCCGTGCGCGGCGCGGTACGCGGCTCCCGGGCAGGCTGACGGCGTGCGTGCGCCTGCGTGAAGGACGCAACGCCTGTGCCGCGTGCCTGGTCGGCATGCTTGCGATCGCGCTTGAGCAACCTGCTCGTCCCCACCATGTCGCACAGCCGCTGGAAGTTGAGCCGGCGCACGCCCGCCTCGCTGCACCACAGGTCGCCGCCCTCGGCGTCTTTGGTGTGTCGCCACACCTGTTTGGTCGGGAATGCCCAGCCAAGGCTCACCATCATGTCGAGCGAGCGCCGTGCGCGCCGCTGCTCGGCGTCGCTCTGTCCGCCATAGGCGAGTTGGGCGAGGTCGGGCAGCGTGTAGCGCTGCCAGGGGCCACCGCCCTGGCGTGGCTTGCCCACAAAGCCGGTGCGCACGTCAGCCAGGTAGAGCAGCGCCACGGCCATGGCCAGCAACGAGTCGGCCCCGTCCTTGCGCAGTCCGCGCACCCGCGTCAGCGCCTTGTCCAGGGCATAACCGGCCACGATGACGTTGTGGCGAATCCGCTTCCACGCCCCTTTTCGTTCTTCCAGGGCGCGCACCAACCCGGCTCGGGTGGCATCCAACACGCCCGGCCGGCGCTTCTTGCCGGCCAGCGGCTTGGGCTGACGCCAGTGCACACGCTTGTGCGGCCGACCGCTGTGAGCGGTCGGTTCGGGGCCTTGAGCGTGTAGGCCTGTGTCTACTGCTGGCATGTCCCGCGCCGATGAACGGCAGCGGGGCAAGGTGGTCGGCGTTTCGGCCTTTGCATCCTTTTCCCTCTTGCACGGCTTCGCCGGCGGGATTAGGATGGAGCTATCGACTAGCCCATTGACTGGTTTTGTCCCGCCAGCCCAGTGATGAAAAAGCCGCCCTGCCAGGGGCGGTTTTTTCGTTTTCGGCATCCGCCTATTACACCGGCGGGGTGCCTCGTTGTTTTGGTACGTCTGGTGCTGAATCTACCTTGTTGCAGGCGCAAGCGTACTCGCAGGAAAGGAAAGGTGGTGGACGGTACGCGGCTATCAAAACCGGATAGGAAAGAGCGATAACCGGCAGGCCTTGCGGCCTCCGCGCACCGCCCACCATAGAACTGGCAAGCCAAACAAAAGCGCCAGCATCGAACGATGGGCGCTTGCGCGCTCTTTCCACCTTTATCGGTTTGATAGGCCGAATCGCTGATTGTGCAGCGATAGCTCAATCCTCTCGCCAACCGGCGCGCGTGTCAAGAATGGGCAGACCTGCATCGAAGCTGCGCCTCCATTGTGTTCCCATACACAGGCCCACACCGGCAACCTCTTTAAACCGTCGCCATCTCTACTGCCGCCGCCGCTTTGGCTTGCAGGTTGAGGAGCGTGGCGATGACGGCGTGCAAGTCGACGTACTGGGTGTGACGTTGGAAGGCAGCTGCCGGCGATTCCGGGTCACTTGGATCGGTCTGCAAATGCTCTTGGAACTGCTCGGCCAGCAAACCAGCCATGAAAGCGACGTGCGCGTGGTTGGCCTGCAACACGCTGCGGCCAATGGCCTCGAAGTTGTGCAGGCTGTCAGATAGCCACATGACATCGCGCGCCGCACGACTGGCGGGGGCGGCATCCGCGCTGTAAGCACAGTATTGCCGGATGGCCAATGCAGTGTTGCCTGTAAACCGTACTAGGTTGGCAAGTTCATCGGTGTAGTTGATGCCCATGGTTTTTGGCTTTATTGTTTGGTTTCGATTGAACCCAAAGCGCAGGGACCCGCCAAGACTCCGGAAGCGCTCACTCTATTGCGCTTCTCCATGCTCTGCTGACATATTAAATATGCAGCCCCTTTAGTGCGCCGACCCACATCATCCACGGACGGCCTAACCGGGGGCTTTTTTGTGCCTGAGTGAGAGGGTCGGTCACGCCGAGCAAACGGCGTTCATGGAGGCGGTGGCGCAAGGCCGTCCGCGTGCAGATCATCGAGTCCGTCTGACCCTCTGGTGGTAACGCGCTCCCTCACTTGATGCACCACACCCCGCCACTCACGCGCTAACACTCCCTTGACGGAATTTTCGGCGATTCCGGCTTAGAAATCCCTTGACGATGAGCGTGCGACCTAGCCAGCCGCTCATTGTCGCCAACAAAACTCTCAGGCTCTGTGCTGGGAGTTTTGTTGGCGACAGCTCTCTGTCATTTGGGGACGAAAACATCGCTGTTGGTCAGCATGTGGTCCCACGAATACTGGGAACCGGTCCGCACCAAGTGCCAGACTGTGGTGATGGTCGGCACGCCGCCAGACGCATCACAGGTACCGGTCCAGGCAGTCATGCTGCCGTAGTTACCCCACTGCACCGAAAAAGTGATGGCGGGCAGTTTGCTCAATGCCGTCGACCCAGCAACCGGATTGGCAAACCAGCCGACCAGTGGATACACCGAACCAGTGGTACCGGAAGGCGAGATGTACGTACCCGAGAGCTGCCCGGAGGTCTGTACGGCGGTGATCGTGAGTGTGGAACCCAGCTGGTTTTTCCATTCGCCTACCGGGTTGTTGCAGGTTGGCGCTGCCTGGGCGAGCGAGATGCAACTTCCGAGCAGCACAACGCAGGCAGCACATTGACGCATGGACATGGACATCATCAGTTCTCCTCGTAATCAAGCCGACGAAAGGCGGCGGTTTCAAGCCAACGACTAGGTAGCACGAACCGGATCCGCATTGCTGGGATGGCTGTCTCCATCCCTTACTCCTTGACGACAGTCCTGAAACGAACCTGTCCAGACCTCGGTCACCAGCTGTTAGCTCTTGCAGCCCGTCCGGTGCACTGCGCGTAGTGCGCGAAACCCTTCTCGCAGCAGCGAAGCCCAGATGACCCGGTGCGTAGCTGCAGCGCCAAATCAGAAACTCCCGCATCCCGCCTATCGGCGCATATCGACAATCAAAGCGTCATCCCGCATCGCTCAGAGACGCTATGAACGACTACGGTTCTTATCGCTACCTGCCTGCCGATGGTTGGTACGCCACCTATCCACAAGCTGCCGGGGCCGATGAGCCACGCATCTTCCAGCGCGTGGCCCTATGGCGGGTGGCCCCGCATGGAACGATCGTTGGCCTGATCTCTTCGCCCGACAATAGCCAAGATGAGAGCGAATCGCAGCTTCTGAGCGCACCGCGCGGTCTAGGCGTCCACTACATCCACATTGATGATCTGACCGCAGAGGAACGCCAGGAGATCCGCAACCGACGTTTCAGTTGATCGCTTTTGCGAGGTCTGCGACCTGATCTTGCCACCAACGGCCCATCCACTACCTCGTCTCTTTCGAGGTTTGGCACGCTGCAACTGTCTTGCGGTGAGTGTACGAGGTCACTGGGTTGTGTGATGCGACCCGTCCACCGCGCCGCCAGCGCAGCGCAGGTGGCGTTCAACGGTGAGCTTTCGGCATGGACAGCTTGGCGTACTCGGCAAGACGTTCTCTGGCCTCACTAATATCGAACGCGCTGGGGTCGAATGGGCCACCTAACCACTCGGTGAGTTCACGTCGGCGAGTACTGCTGCGCCCAGCAAGTACCCTGAGCATCTCCGCATAGCCCCATGGGCCGCCGCAGTCCTCCGGTGGACAAGCGTTCTTGCCGGTAATCAAGTGCGGGTAACTCTCTGTTGGTTTTTCCATCATCTTCTCGACTGTCACTCGATGTTGCCAGTCATCGCCAAAGTCATAGGTGTAGATCAGCGTCTCTCCAATGCCAGAGACATCGCACAAGCGGCGCTTACTGGGAATCTCGCTGCCATTGCCATGCCCGAATGAGAACAGGTGCATCAATTCCCAGCCCATCGCGCCCTGGATGAAGTAGTGCAACTGCGACAATTCCACATCAGCGTAGGTGTCGAGCCGACGCCACACTGTGGGGGTGATGCCAAGCAACTGGATTTTGAGCCTCCATACAGGCGGGTGGCTGACCATCGAAACGGACACCTTAGGGGAGCGTAATGCGTTCATGGGGGGCCTCTGGATCATGGTCGGCGTTGTCGGTCTGCCCGGTTGCTGCTTGCAGGGCGTCAAACTCGCTATCGGTCTGGGCGCGTAGCAGCGAGGCGGTCAACTTGTCCAGCAACGGCGTGCGCCCGCTGAAGACCCGTTCCACCGATGCGATCAGGGCGTTATAGAAGCCCTCCCCGGCTGCGTTGCTGGCGGGTGTGGCTGCCGGAAGCCGTGCAAACAGGTTCTTGGTCGTGAGCGTGGTCAGCTCCACCAGCATCTGATTGCCGAAGTGCACGTTGCGCACCTCGTTGCGCAGCGAGCGCAGTTCCTTCAAGACCAGCATTTCCTCGGCTTTGGCGTGTTCGGGGTCGTATCGCTCGGCCAGCGCGGCTTCCACCACCGCGCGCAACGGGATGCAGCGCTCAGCGGCTTCACGCTTGGCGAGCTGCATGAACCGGGTTTCGACTTGGGTATGCAGGATGGTCTTACCGGCAGATTTCTTCATGGGAGCATGTAGTCCATGTCGTCGTCGGCTGCATCCATGCCATCGGCTTTGGCGGCGGGACTGACGGTGAGTTCATGGGTGTCGATGTCGGCATCGAGCGTGGACGCGGCTTCGACGGCCACCTCCGGTGCGGGCGTTGGCTCTGGGTCCAGCTCGCGCGCGTCTTGGACGGCGGGTTGCAAGGCGGCCGCCACCGCGACTGGCACCACAGCGGGAGGCAGCTTGCCCCACGGATTGCCGGCCACTGGCGGCCCGTAGGGGTATGGCCTGGCTGCGGTGTTGGCGACGGGAGCGTACTTGTGGGTCGGGTCCAGCACCTTGCCGCGCGCATCGGTCGGCGGCACCAGGTCGCGGAACTTGGCGTCGCTGTAATATTTGATCTTGACCGCCATGATCGGCGGCAGGCCTGCTACCACGATGATCTTCTTGGTCGGGTCCATTTCCCGCACCTCGCCTGGCGTCATCAAGGCGCGAGCTGATTCCTGGTTGGACACCATCACGTGTCCCAGCCAGCCAGACAACCGCCCTCCGGTGTAATTGGTCTGCTGGTGAATCTCGGTCGTCATCCCGAGTGAATCGCTGATGCGCTTGGCCGTTTCGTCGGTGTTGGGCGCATACCACACGTGGATATGCGCACCATCCATGACGGTATTACTCGGCCCGTAATACTTCACTATTTGGTTATAGCTCTGGTTGATCATCATGCACTTGATGCCATAGCCGGCGACGTAGCCCAGCCCTTCCTCAAAGAACTCCAACTTGCCCAGCGATGGGAACTCATCGACCAGCAGGAGTAGCCGGTGCTTGTTGCCCTCTGGGTGCAATTCCTCGGTGAGCCGGCGGGTGATCTGTTGCAGCATCAGCCGGAACAGCGGCCGCAAACGCGACTTGTCGCTCGGCGGGCTGATCAGATACAGCGACAACGGATATTTGGCGCGCATCAGGTCGGTGATGCGGAAGTCGCTTTCACACGTTGCGGCCTGCACGATGGGGTCGTAGTACAGGTTGAAGAAGCTGCGCGCGGTGGAATGCACACCGCTGCGCTCGTTGGCGCTCTTGTTGAGCATGGCCCTGGCCCCGATCGCAACGACCGGGTGCACCGTGCCGTTGCGGTGCTTGGTGTCGAGCATGTATTGCAGCGTGGCTTCCATCGTCCGTTCCGGGTTGTCCAGGAACATGGCGATGCCGGCCAAGGTCTTGTCCGGCTCGGCGTATAGGACGTGCAGCACCACCGCTAGCAGCCACGAGTCGGCCTCCTTGCTCCAATGGTCGGGTTTGCCCTTGCCATCCGGGTCCACCAGCATGTCGGTGACGTTCTGGGCATCCTTGACCTCGTTGTCACCGGGGCGGATCTCGGCCAGCGGATTGAACCGGCAGGTGTCGCGCTGGGTTGGGTTGAATTTCAGGACGTAGCCGATCCGGCTCCGGTAACCCGATGTCAGTTCCCAATTCTCGCCCTTGATGTCGTTGACCACTACGCTGGCCTGCCAGTTCAGCAGCGTGGGCACGACGATGCCCACGCCCTTGCCCGACCGGCTTGGGGCGGTGACTTCCAGATGCTCAGGACCGTCATGGGTCAGGTAACGGCCGTCCTCGGTCAGCCCCAGCACCACGCCGGCCTGCCCCAGCAGCCCCGATTTTTCGATTTCTTTGGCCTCTGCCCAGCGCGCCGAGCCGTGCGTCAGCACGTCCTCCTGGGCGCGGGTTCGGTAGATGACCACCGCCACCATGACCACGAAACCCAGCACCGCAGATGCGCCAACGATGTAGATGGCGCGCGTGAAGATGTCCGGCGCGTAGGCGTTGTAGTCCCACAGCCACGGGAAGTACGACCAGGGCGCATAGATCCCGTGCCCCTGGATCTGGAACCAGGGCGCGCCGAGCTGGGGCTGGTAGGCCAGCGCGTAGGCGACGTACTGGCCCGCTGCCCACACCCCCAGAAAGATGCAGACCACGCAAGCGACCATGGGACCGCCCCGCAGTCCGCCAGCATGGCGCGTTTTTTCGCGTTGTTTGCTTTGTGGTGCCATCGGTTTAACTCCGTGTGAGTCCTAACGATTTGCCCTTGTCCAGCACATCCATTGCCGCGAAGCGGATGCGCACCGACTGGAAGGCTTGGTTCATGCTCTGGCCCTTCGCCAGCTGCACCGCGACGGTGTTGCCTCGCTGGCTTTGCAGGCCGTCCTTCGCCGGCACCACCGCAAACGCTCCGTTCTGCACAATCACCGCATGGGGGCCGCTGGGCAGGTTCTCGATGGCTTCCACGGTGCCCTGAAAGCGGCGGGCCACATCGAGATTTACCGGCTGGCCGTGCTTGGACGCTAGCCGTTTCTGTGCATCGGCCAGCTCCATGCCGCGCATGTCTTCGTCAAAGCCGGCCTTGAGGCGCACGCCCGCAGGAGTGCGCTCGGCCATCCGCAGTGCGACCAGGCGGTCCGTGCGCGCTTCCAGCGCTTCCAGGAATTGCGCTTGCGTGCGGGTGCGGCTGGTGGCGCCCTTCATCTGCTCAAGGCGACCAGCGGCCAGCTGGTCGTCCAGGAACGTGCGGGCCATGACCTGGCTCTGCTGAGGCAGTGGCCCCTTTCCAAGCACGTCCAGGCGCACAAAGGCGCGCTTGGGGTCGCTGAGTGTGGGATCAGCGTTGACACGCTCCACCAGGTCGGCCGGCACCTGAAAGGTGCCGTCCTCCAACTTGGTCACATGGCCTCGGTGCGCCAAGGCGTCCATACGCCGCACGTGCGCCTCGATGTAGGACTCTGGCGTTGCGTTGCCGGGCAGACGTTTCGGGTCCCATTCCTTGACCTCTTCCAGGTGTGCCTCAGGGGAATAGATCTCATCCTTCAACCGCCGCAGCACGTTTTTGTCTGCCGCCGTGGCGACCGGCGGCGTGTAGCTGTCGAGGGTCACGGTGTCACCGATTTGCCCGCGCTCGACCAGGTGCCGCTCCGATGGGGCACTGAGCGTTGCGTAATGCACTTGGCCGTCGAAGCCGGCGACGACGACGTATTCGGCACCCGATCGCTTGTCGGCCTGCCCACGGTCGAGAATGACGCCCTGGACCGGTCCAGATGTCTCTAGGCTCTTTTCGTCAGCCAGTAGCCCGCTCTGGCTCCGCTCGGCTCGAAGATACGGCTTCAACAGTCCTGCCACCTGGTGTTTCTGCACCATCGCGCGCTCCATATCGCGCAGCTCGTCGGCAAAGCCGGTCTTCAGGCGCACCCCACCAGGAGTGCGCTTGGCCAGCTGCAACTCAACCAACGGTCGGCACGCGCTTCCAGTGCGTCTAGGAGCTGCACCTGGGTACGTGTGCGGATCGTGGTGTTCTTCAGCTGCTCAAGGCGACCAGCGGCCAGCTGCTCGTCCAGGAACGTGCGTCCAATGACCTGGCTCTGACGGTTGAGTGCGCCTTGGGCCTTAATGTCCAGACGCACGAACGAGTTTTTGTCACGGGCGTTGGCTGGATCACCATTGAGCCGCGCCAAGAGGTCTGCCGGCACACGGAACGTGCCATCAGGGAGCTTGGTGACGTGTCCCCGGCTCGCCAGTGCTTCCATGCGATTGACGTGTGCATCAACGTAGGACTCCGGCGTTGCATTCGCCGGCAATCGCTTCTGGTCCCACGCTTTCACCTCGGCTAGATGCGCGTCCGGGACATAAACGCCATTCTTCAAGCGCCTTAGCACGTTCTTGTCCGCCGAGGTCGCGGCTGGCGGCGTGTAGGTGCCCAGCTCCACGGTGTCGCCGATGCGTCCGCGCTCAGGCATGTGCCGTTCCGAATGCATGCTAAGCGTCGCGTAATGCACCTGGCCGTCGAATCCGCCAACGATGACGTATTCAGTCCCTGACAATTTGTCTGCCAATCCGCGATCTAGGATGACGCCCTGCACAGGTGCAGCTTTCAGACTGTCCTTGTCGGCCAGCAGTCCACGCCGGCTACGCTCGGCGTCAATGTGCGGCTTGAGTTCTGTTGCTAGCCTGCGCTCTTGCGCCATCGCACGCATCGCCTCCGGCGCGTTCGCGTGGATCTTCCAGCGACCGGGCATCTGTTCGGTGGCTAAGCCGTGGTCACGCAGGATCGCCAGCCGTTGAAGCCGCAATTGCCGCTGTGCATTGTGGAACGGATCTGCATGCACCTTACCGGCATGGATTAGGCCGCTTTCGCGGCTCTGCTGTTCCCGAAGCATGGACGCATCCAGACCCGTCCAACGCTCCTGCGTGACCTCCCTCGCAGCAGAGCGATAGATGTCGATATCACTCCGATACCCCAGCTCACGGGTTGCCAGCTCACGCGCCCGCTCGCGCATGCCGTTGCTGATGTAGTCGCGGCTAATCACCAGGTCGCCGCCCTTGTCATCCACACCACGCACGATGATATGCACGTGCGGGTTGTCGGTGTCATGGTGGGCAACCGCCATCCAGTCCAGTTTTGTCCCTACATCCCGCTCCATCTGTTGCAGCAGGTCGCGCGTGTAGCTTTCTAGATTCAGGTTCGCGCCATCTTCCGGCGAGACGATGAATCGGAATGAATGCCGGTCAGGCTCTGCCCGGTCCACGAACTGCGATGTCTGCTCGCGCGTGAGTTCGCACGTGTCGGTAAAAGGGCGCGCCGGCCCACCATCCTTATCTACGCCGTGGCGTTGCGCATAGTCCACATGCCGCTGCATGGCGGCCTTTGCTCCGATCCGTGGCGCTGCAACCACACGGGCCTTGATGGTGACGCGCTGCTGTCGGCTTCCGGTATTGATCCTGACGCCAGCGCCGCGCCCTGCATGGTGCGTGGTCGCGCCGGAAATGCGCCCGGTACGTGCCGCCCGCTTGGCAGCGCTTTTGACACGGCTGATGACTTCGTTGACCTGGGAATTGTTACGCGCCTGGCGGCCCTTGGACACACGAACGCGCAGCGGCTTGTCGGTGCTACTTGCACCCTGGCTGCCCTTCCCAGCGCTCTGGTCTGGCCCCGATGAGTTGCGCTTTTCAATGCTGGCCACGGTAGTTCCCCAGCCCTAAAAGTCCATGTTGTAAACTACAACATATTTAGCTGACAATGTTGTAAGAAAAAGCGAATAAAAATAGTCAGTTAAAACCTACTTACCACACACATTTATCTTATCCTTCTTTTCCGCTTCTCCGTTTTTGTCCTCCGCCCCCTCACCACCCTCGACCTGGCCACCCTACCCCAGAACCTCACCACCCGGCCTAGCGCTGCTCTAGCGCGTTGCCGAGTAGCCTGCACTGGGTGCACCCACCTGGGCGACCAAGCGGCACACAGCACCGCACAAGCGGTCAGCGTGACCCCTGCTTTGCAGCCTTCGGGCCGGTTCCTGCAAACCCGGTTGGCGCGGCAGCTGGTGACACCACGGAAACAGCATTGGATTGGGCTTTGGTGGACCGCCGGCCGCTCACTCTCGCGCCTGCGGGCAAGTTGACCGTGACCCCGGCCGCTTGCGACACCCAGCCCACATATCCGTTACGCAATCCGCGCGACTCATTGCCCGTGTTGTACATGGACAGCGCACCCAGCAATGCCGACTTTTCGGCGCGATACTTTGCCCATGTTTGCGCATAGTTCTGGCTGAGGATGGTGGTGCCGACACGGATGTTCGTGCACGGGTCCAGCAGGTCAATCGGGGTTAACCTGAACTTGCCTAGATGTTGCGAGTTGATCTGCATCAGTCCGATATCGGTACGGCGTCCCGCGCGCACCTGTTCGACCGCAATGCGTTGCGCGTCCTCCAGCCTGGTCGGGTAGAAGCTACGGGCCTGGTTGTTGATGGCATAGGGGTTGCCGCCGCTTTCATGCTTAATGATGGCTTGCACGGTCTGCGGATGCACGCCGATAGAACAGGCGAGAATTAGCGACATCAGGTCACTCATGATCGGCTCCATCTGGCTGCGCCTGAGTCCATATCGGCGTGACGCGTCCGGCAATCAGGACCACCGGCACAAACCCGTAATAGCGACCGTCGTAGCTGTTCGCTAAGCCGTCACCGATGGGAAAAATGTGTCCTGCCGGCACGCGATTGCAACCTTGCAGCGCGTGGGGTAGCGGCACACCTGTGTGATCCGTTGCAGATACAGCACCTACGCGTGTAAACGTGGCCGGGTGCCCCGGTGTCGTCGGGGTCGCAATTGTGACTTCGACATTGACGCACACGGTGTCACCGGCGACGGCAGCAACGCGCTTGATGTAGAGACTTCCGGGCTTCATCCAACCGCGTTCAAAGCCGTAACGGGGGATGTAAGCCGGAACCCCAGAAAATTCCCTCACCCCTCACCCCAATTCCAACCCCGCCACGAGCGCATCCAGATCGATCAAGTTGCCGTTACTTTGGAAGGTGTAGTGCCCGTTCAGCAGGATGTGTCGCCACGCCGCCGGTGACATCTTCGTGATCAGCAGCACGGCTTTGGCGTTGCCGCTGGCCTGGTACTTCGTCAACAGGCGCGACAGGATCGCCGAGTTGTAGTAGATGATGGCGTTGGCCATCAGCCGTGCGCATTGGTTGCTGATTTCGATTTCGATGTCTGTGTGCCCGGTCAGCTCCTTCTTGCCGCCGACCTGGGCGATGGTCGAGCGTAGCTGGTGGTAGGACTCAATGCGATTCTGCGAGCGGTGCACGCTGCGTTCCCGTTGCGGGTCGCGCAGGTAGCGCAATGTGTAGATGCTGCGCACCAGCTTATCGAACTCGAAGATGGCGCGCCGCGTCGGGTTCGGCGCGGTGTACGTGCATAGCTTGCGGATCAGGGTGCCCTGAGTCATTTCCTTCAGGCCCAGCGTGGCGACGATCCGGTCGATGTTGCTCTTTTCGCTGACGATGAGTTGCCGATCGATTTGGCCGACCGGTCGGATCAGGCACGTCTCGTACAACGCCGGTTCGTCGGCGCAATACAGATCCTGCAATTGGGCGTCCAAATCGGTGAAGCGCGGCTCGAAGCGCAGTCCGAACCAGTGCAGGATGGCGAAGTTGGCCTTGTTGACGCTGTGCATATCGCCGGTAATCGCCGTTGGCACGATATCCGACGTGTTGCGATACCAGATGTCAAACACGTGGTGCCCTTCGTATTCGTGAGCACCGATTAGGTATCCGTTGAGCGGAACATGGTTGCACAGCAGCGTATAGGCGACGACACCCTTGCCGCGGCCGAAGTATTTGCGCGAGTAGCGCGCTTTCACGGTCGGACGCTCGACGCCGAATTTCTGGCCATCGACCGCACCGTACAGCGCGCCTAGGTCGAACGAGTAATGCGGGAAGATCGGCAGCACGGCGATGGCGTTGCTGATGCAGTCGTTGGCCGCGTGCAGCGATGCTTGCCGTAGGTATTGCTGGTA